>NZ_CP172314.1:0-5690 GCF_047946675.1 Leeuwenhoekiella sp. A16 | reverse complement strand
GCGCACTTTCTGATTGAGTTGTTCTATTAAGACCTTAAAATCCTTGATCTTTTCTTTTTCCGCTATTTGAGTGGCCTGTTTTTCGGTCAATCCGTAGGACATAATATATTTGATATCCTTTTGCTCGGCAATGGGCTTTTTGAAATCGATCTCCATTTGTAGGTTTGCACTTAAATCCACGAAGATTTCAATGACTTTATAGGAACGTCCTTTTTTGTGAAGTTTGTAATCGAATTTAATATCGGTATTGGCGTTGATTTGTTGTTTTGCCAAGTCCAAAACATCTTTTTTAAATTGTCCAATTTGTCTATACTGCTCATTCCCTTTTTTATCAATCAGCCCGAGCATTCTTTTAAGTTCGTAAATCTCATAAATTTGCCGACCCACCGATCGCCATTGACAAGCGAGGGTATATAAACGCTTGGCATATTTGGAAGAACAGCCCATAACCGATTTTAATTGAATAGAAGTAAAGGAATTCTTTAGTTCGAAAAAATACGGCTTGGCCGGTTCGGAGATCATTACTTCAAATGCACCCTGTCCTTCGATGTATCTTACTTTTTGAAAGAGCCACAATTGTTCGTATATCATTTTTCCGTTATCCTGTTTGATATCAATCTCAAACATACGGCTTCCAATTTCTTCAGTAGCCTTTCGAAGTTGTCCGTAGTTCCAGGTCCGCCCGGTAATTAGTTCAATATCCTTGGCGGTAACCCTGTAGTTCAATTCATTTTGTGAAAGGGAAGCCAGGAGCATAAAAAGGATATCCAGTTGGCAAGCCGAGAAATCATACCTTCCAGAGGTAATGGCGTTGTGCTGCATTACTCTTTTTTCTTTAAAACCGTGTACCTGGGCATCACTGTAAACAGATAAATCTTTCATAAGTGCTATTTTGCTGAAAAACAAATATATAAAAAAACAGATAAAAAAAACAGACTGTTTATTTAAATATAAGAATCAGCTTATAAAACCTGTTTTTTCGCTTATAAAACCTGTTTTTTCGCTTATAAAACCTGTTTTTTCGCTTATAAAACCTGTTTTTTCAGCTTGCAACTAATTGATTATCAGTACCCCCCAAGCCCTTAAAGTATTAAAGTATTTAAAATAATTAAAAGAAACGTTTTAGAGAGGTTTAAAGTAAAAAGGAAAAATCGACTCTGGAAGATCTCCCTGAAAAATAATGCGGAGTGAAAAGAAAACGAAAAACGGAACGGAATAGCTGAACGCAGTGTAAACCAGGCGCCGAAATTTGCACTTTTTTTAGCTTTTGAGAAGGTTTTGCATAAAAAACAAGTATATACTTGATATAAGAAACAACCGCCCTTAAACAGGCTTAAAATGCGTTTTATAGTATCAGTTAATTTTATATTGTTCAACCCCGGTGAGATTTATTTAATATGATTACATTTGTATAACACTATGTTATGCATTTATCCTTAAAAACAGTATTATGAGTTCAAAAGTCCAAACCGCAGTTCGACTAAACGGTGATCTTCTGGAAGCCTTGAAAGAGAGAGCTAAAGCCGATAAGAGAAGTCTAAATAATTATATTGAAAAATTGCTATACCGGGATGTTGGAGATATCCCCAATGATACCACTAAAAGTGCTATTGAAGAAGCCCGCCAGGGAAAACTGGAACGAATAGAAAACCTGGATAAATGGCTTGAAAAACTGTAATCAATGTATCATTTAGAACTTACCACCAAGTTTAAAAAAGACCTTAAGAAAATAAAGAAATCACAAATATATTACCAGGCAGCTGTTGACGTTTTGAAAAAGCTTGAAAAAGGAGGGGTTTCTGAAATTCCTCAATCTATGCTCCCCCACAAGTTGAAGGGAAACTATAAAGATAACTGGGAGTGCCACATTAAACCCGACCTTTTGATTATATGGATTCAAATAGAATCTCCGGATGTAATTAAGTTAGTAAGAATCGGTTCGCACTCCGATTTGTTCAAGTAAAATAAAAATACTGAATTCTTAGCTAGATAAATCATAATATCAGGCTACATATTCGATTAAATTCTTCTATTTTTGTTATTAGCAGCAATTTTTATCAGGTGTGAGTAGGTCAAGAGGTGTTTTTGTACGTACATTTTACGGGTTACCACCCTCAAAATGCACTTCAAAAAACTCTTGTTTTCGCCCTGCGGTTGAAAAGAAAAAAAAGGATGTTTATGGAAAAAAAAGCACGCATAGAACTACGGATTTCGCCCTTTGAAAAGGACGTGATCAAAGCCAATGCCCGGGAATTAAATTTGTCCGTTTCCGACTATCTCATTCGCTGCGGAATGCGAAAGCATTTGCCTAAACCATTATCTTCCGAAGAACTCGAAGCTTGGATGATGCTGAAAGAATACACCACCAATTTCAAAAGGATTTCCAACTACATCAAAAATAAAAGCCCTGGGCTTGACCAGGAGATTAAAAAAGTAATTGAAGAAATGAATATTGATTTAAAAAGAATACGAAATGGTCAGTCAAGCTAATGCCACAAAGGGAAGTACCGAGGGAATACGCTATATTATGGATGATAAAGGGCAGGCGGTCGAGCTCGACCGCAATATGATCAGCGGAGAAACTCCAACAGAAATTTTAGCGGAATTCCGAGAAATCCAATCCTTAAAACCAAGTATTACAAAAAACACGTACAGCATTTATTTAAGTCCAGATAATGTTCAGAAAGAATTTACCAAAGATCAACTTCAGGAACTTGGCCAGGAACATTTGAAAGAATTAGGGCTTGAAAAAAACCAGTATTTAATGACCCTGCACACTTCAACTGGAAAGCCCCATATTCATTTTCAGGTCAACCGCATAGGCTTTGATGGTCAGGCCCACAATGATAGCAATATCAGTAAAAAAGCGCAGGAAAGTGCGGAAAAGCTTGCCAAAGAAAGAGGACTTTTGACCGCTAAGGATATTCGGAAAATGCACAAAGAAAAGACCAAAGAGCTGCGGAAGGAAATTCACCAGGCATATAATCAGAGCAAATCCAAAGCGACTTCTTTTGAGGAATTTGCGAGATCAATGCACAACAGGGGTTATAATGTTGAATTGACCAAGCAAAGAAGCGGCAAAATACAAGGCTTTAGAATTGTTGACCGACAATCATCCCAAAGTTTTAAAGCTTCTGAAATTGGCAAAGAAGTCAGGTATGGAAAGTTAGAAATGAGTATCTCAGAAAATATTCAGCAGAAAATTAAAAAGGAAAAAGAAGCGCAAATTGAACTCAAACCAAAAAGAGATAGAAGCCCAGGGCTTAGCAGATAAAACTTAAAATATTATGGCACGAGTAAGTAATGAAACCTTAGCAAAGACACTATCGAACACCATTTTTGACCTACAACAAGAGTTGAAGAAGGATAAAAAACACCGGGAACAGGTAGAGCTAGAAATAAGAAAACAAGCCCAGAGAATTGAAGAATCTGCGAAGCATTTTAAACCCGATTTAAGCGACCTAAACAACTCTATGGGGAATTATGTTACAGAGATAGATAAAAATGCCAAGGACGTTAAAAACAGCTATATAACAGGTAAAGCGATAGCCATCTATTTCGGCAGTTTAATATTGGTAATGCTTTTGTGCTATTTTTTTCTTCAACAGCAAAGAAACAAAACCGAAGAAGTTCAGGGAGAACGAGATTATTACAAGCAATTTATCCTGGAATCAGAAGAAAGAACCGCTGATTTTAAAGAATGGGCGAAGTGATCTTAACGGCTCGTATAAAAACAGTGCGAGCTGGCGAGCGTGATTGTCCGTAGGACAATCAGCTAAGCAAGCGAGCAGGAAGTTTCGATTCGAGACTAGTTTTAGCATTGTTTTTATATACTGTTGGCAATAGTTTAGTTATTAAGTCTGTAATAATTTACCATTTTTTTTAGCTTTTTTTTCTTTATAAATACCAGAAATGAGGAAGTATAGAAAAAATAAGGGTGCATTCAGGTAAAAATCCGATAGGTCAAAAAAATAGAGAGCTAAATCTACAAGTAAACCGAAAAGAGAAGAAAAAATCCAAATTCCTTGATGTTTATATCCTTCAGATTCCATTACAGAATTTGAAATAGAAAGGAAATTTTGTTTTATTGCCATTCTTTCTTTCAGAGACATAGTATTTGAGTCAATTTGTAAATGACAATCTAAATAATTTAAAAGATTCCTTTTTAAATTCCTGTATTTACTTTTTGGTTTCTTTTTACTAAGTACTGATCCTCTTAATAATACTTCATTAATATAAATTTTCTTTAAAGTTTTGTCATCATAAATCTTTTCTAATTGCAGTTTTTTTTCATCAATGATCTGAATTAGATGATAATCAATATCATTATCGGGGTAAATTTCTTCTCTAAACAAGATATCTAAATTATTGCCAACAACGTTCCGCGGCTATGCGATCGGGCGGGACTTTTTCCCGGAATTGTTCTTTTGGAAACGCTCATTTCTCGTATCCGTAATTTGTCAACCGAAGACGGGTTTCCCGCCTGGCGCATAGCCGCTGTTGGGCGTTCGTATTTTTTATCCTACATTTTTTCATTTTTTACCCCTGTCTTGTCTAAGGCTTCTCTTAATCCTTTAGCCAATTTTTCTACGGGTCCAACACCCCAATAATGTAGAAAGAAAATTCTTGGGTTTTCGTGAACCATATGATTATGAAGAGCAACTACTTCAATATCATTTTCAATCAAAGCCTTTATTACTGGGGCTACTTCATCAGCAAGCATCGTAAAATCCCCTGCTACCGCTGCCTTTTCATTTGTTCCTTGCCAACTTGCCCAAGTATTAAAACCTAAAAATGTACTAACTGGTGCACCGTGTTCTTTTAAATTCACATCTGGCCGACCGATAGTGATTTTATATACTCCTTTATTCATAGTTCCGCTATATCCCAAAATGCTATCAATCAACTTTGTGTCAAGAGTATTTTGCACTGTTGAAATAGTTGCACTTGATGGATTAGCACCTCTTATTTCAGTTACTTTATCAAAAACAGCTTTGACACTTTTAGCTAATTTTTTTTCATCGCCCATTCCCCCAATATGCATATACATCACATCAGGCTCATTTCGGACAAAGTGATTGTGAATTGCTGTTATTGTTAACCCTTGTTTTATTATTTCTTGCTGTACTGGTTTTAAGTCTTTTTCCGTAACAACAATATCTCCCATAACCATAGGTTTTCCCGAAGTTGGGGCGAATGCAGCCCAGCTTCCTAATCCCATAGGAGGAATGATTTTGAAACCATCGACCATTACATTCAAGTCATTTTGAGGAACTGTAACTTTGAATTGTCCGTCTTTTTCTTTTCCTTCCATCCCAAACACCGATTTTAAAGATTCAATATCAAGCTCCTTTAATTCATCGTTATTTTCCAAAAGCTTTCCAGTCGATTCTTTTGAATCGTTTTTCTTTGTAGATTGTTCGCAACCAAAAGCAATTAAAGAGGTTACTACTATTAAATAAATGCATACTTTTTTCATAATTCAGTTTTTTTGTTAAAATTTCAGTTCTTTTCAATATGACGCCCAACTTGTTATATGAAGATAAAACTAAGGTTTATCTCTTAAATATTTCGGGGTAAACGGAGGTTTTGATCACTTTCATCAAGATCAAATATTATTCTATAATCCCTTTTTTCTTGTATACCCCAACGATGTAGCCCCGGGAATTATCGACTTTTAATTCACCCTG